>NZ_CP123283.1:0-29276 GCF_029866905.1 Salmonella sp. SA14318
GTACTGTATAGTTATGCTTTAACTACCTAAATCGAACTGGTTCTACACTGTGACTCAAACTGTACCGAAAGGCTTTGTCCGGGCTTATTTACGCGCCTCTACATCTGAACAAGATGCTTCTCGCGCTCTGGCTGCGATTGATAGTTTTGCCGAGGAACGTGGGCTGAACATTTGCAATTACTACATTGAGAATGAATCTGGTTCGAGGCTTGACCGGCCTGAATTATTCAGGTTGCTCAAAGACTGCCGGCACAACGATATTCTCTTAATTGAGGATGTAGATCGGCTCTCACGTCTGACTGGCGAAGACTGGAACAGCTTGAAAAAATTGATTAGGCAGAAAGATATACGAGTGATGGCCATCAACGTTCCGACAACATGGATAGCTTCAGGAAGCCATGATTTTGATAGCCGCATGTTTGCTGCAATTAACGATATGTTGCTCGACATGCTGGCTGCTGTGGCACGTCGTGACTATGAACAACGCCGGGAACGTCAAAGACAGGGGATTAGTAAAGCTCAAAAAGAGGGAAGGTATAAGGGGCGACAGGCCAATAAGGAGCGATACGATGCCATCAATCGGTTGCTCGATAGCGGTAGTTCCTGGAGTCAGGTACAGAAAATTATGGCCTGTAGTCGAGGGACAATTAGTAGTGCTGTAAAATCGAGGAAGTTGAACGCCATTTAAGCTAGTAGTTACAACACTCAATAGAATTTAAGCCGACTCTGCTTGGCTTGCGAGTGTGGCTAATAGGGGAGCCCGCAGAATTCGGAAAAAATCGTACGCTAAGGTTTTCCGGGCATCCGTAAGGGCCGAAACTTCCCGTCTTCCAGTCTGCGGCTCTGCCGCCAGACGTAATCGCCGGTTAGGTTGATGTGCTCCCAGCCCAGCGGCGACAGGAATTGCAGCAGCTCGCCGTCCACCGGCTTGCCGGCCTCGACCAACCCCTGGGTGGCGCGTTCCAGGTACACCGTGTTCCACAGCACGATAGCCGCCGTCACCAGGTTGAGGCCGCTGGCCCGGTAGCGCTGCTGCTCGAAGCTCCGATCCCTGATTTCCCCAAGGCGGTTGAAGAACACCGCCCTGGCCAGCGAGTTGCGCGCCTCACCTTTGTTCAGGCCGGCATGCACGCGGCGGCGCAGTTCAACACTTTGCAGCCAGTCCAGGATGAACAGCGTGCGCTCGATCCGGCCCAGCTCGCGCAGGGCCACGGCCAGTCCGTTCTGGCGCGGGTAGCTGCCGAGCTTGCGCAGCATCAGCGAGGCGGTGACGGTGCCCTGCTTGATCGAGCTGGCCAGGCGCAGGATGTCGTCCCAGTGGGCACGCACGTGCTTGATGTTCAGGGTGCCGCCGATCAGCGGGCGCAACGTCGGGTAGGCTTGCACGCCCTGCGGCACGTACAGCTTGGTTTCGCCGAGGTCGCGGATGCGCGGCGCGAAGCGGAAGCCTAGCAGGTGCATCAGGGCAAAGACGTGATCGGTGAAGCCGGCCGTGTCGGTGTAGTGCTCCTCGATCCGCAGGTCGGACTCGTGGTACAGCAGGCCGTCGAGCACATAGGTGGAATCGCGGACGCCGACATTCACCACGCGGGTGCTGAACGGCGCGTACTGGTCGGAGATATGGGTATAGAACAGCCGTCCCGGCTCGCTACCGTACTTCGGGTTGACGTGCCCGGTGCTCTCGCCCCGGCCACCCGCGCGGAAGCGCTGGCCATCGGAGGATGAGGTCGTGCCGTCGCCCCAGTGGGCGGCAAAGGCGTGGCGATACTGGTGGTTGACCAGCTCGGCCAAGGCCGCCGAATAGGTTTCGTCGCGGATGTGCCAGGCTTGCAGCCAGGACAGCTTGGCGTAGGTCAGGCCGGGGCTCGACTCGGCCATCTTGGTCAGCCCGAGGTTGATCGCATCACCGAGGATTGCGGACAGCAGCAACGTCCTGTCTTTGGCCTCGGCCCCGTCCTTCAAGTGGGTGAAGTGGCGGCTGAAGCCCGTCCAGTCGTCCACGTCCATCAGCAGTTCGGTGATCTTGATGCGCGGCAGTAACTGGCTGGTTTGGTCGATCAGCGCCTGCGCCCGATCCGGCACCGCCGCATCCAGCGGGGTGATTTTCAGCCCTGACTCGGTGAGGATGGCATCGGGCAGCTCGTTGTCCTTGGCCAGGCGGGTGACGGTGGCCAACTGCTCGTCCAGCAGCTGCAAACGCTCTTCCAGGTACTGGTCGCTGTTCGGGTTGATCGCCAGGGGCAGGGCCTGCTCGCGCTTGAGTGCGGCGAACTTCTCGGCCGGCAGCAGGTAGTCGTCGAAGTCGCGGAACTGCCGCGAGCCCTTGACCCAGATGTCGCCGGAGCGCAGGGCGTTCTTCAGCTCGGACAGGGCGCAGATTTCGTAGAATTTCCGGTCGAGGCCTTCCGGGGTGATCACCAGCGGCTTCCAGCGCGGCTTGATGAAGGCCGTGGGTGCATCGGCCGGCACCTTGCGCAGGTTGTCGGCGTTCATCTCACGCAGGGTCTGCACGGCTGCCAGCACGCCTTGCGCGGCCGGCCCGTGCTGTTCCCCAACTTTTCGCTCGGCGAAGAGTATGAACATGCGCCGCCGGCGACGAATCGCCAAATCTCACCGTATCTCCCGAGCGGACGATTTCGCACCGGTCTGCCCGTCGAAGGGCTTGCGATCGAACGGGGCGACCTTTTCTATGCATGTCCGCGAGCCAGCGTCTTTTATGGCACGGCGCTCGACGCCGACCTTCGGACGCGCGGCGTAAGCACGCTTGTCATGGCCGGGATAAGCACCACCGGCGTTGTTCTTTCAAGCGTCGCCTGGGCTAGTGATGCGGACTACGACGTGCGTTTGGTCCAGGACTGCTGCTACGACCCGGATCGGGATGCCCACGAAGCTCTGTTGCGTTCCGGGTTCGGCGGACGTGTACAGGTCGTGTAATTTTCGGGCCTCGCATGATCGCGGCCATAGCCGCAGGTGGATTGGTGCGAGGCAGGGCCAGTCCAAGTCAGGGTGCGGTCATCGCGGCGCCTGCAACTCTCAAAAACCCATCGCCGTAGCGGAGGTCTTGTAATCGCATGTCATTACGCACGCCCGATTTATTGTTCACAGCGATAGCACCTGCCATTTGGGGCAGCACCTACATTGTCACCACCCAATACCTGCCGAACTTCTCACCGATGACGGTCGCGATGCTGCGGGCGTTGCCGGCGGGTTTATTGCTCGTGATGATCGTCCGACAGATTCCAACGGGAATCTGGTGGATGCGCATCTTCATCCTCGGCGCACTTAATATTTCGCTATTCTGGAGCTTGTTGTTTATTTCGGTCTACCGCCTGCCGGGCGGGGTCGCGGCGACGGTAGGCGCTGTGCAGCCGCTGATGGTCGTGTTCATCTCTGCCGCTCTGCTAGGTAGCCCGATACGATTGATGGCGGTCCTGGGGGCTATTTGCGGAACTGCGGGCGTGGCGCTGTTGGTGTTGACACCAAACGCAGCGCTAGATCCTGTCGGCGTCGCAGCGGGCCTGGCGGGGGCGGTTTCCATGGCGTTCGGAACCGTGCTGACCCGCAAGTGGCAACCTCCCGTGCCTCTGCTCACCTTTACCGCCTGGCAACTGGCGGCCGGAGGACTTCTGCTCGTTCCAGTAGCTTTAGTGTTTGATCCGCCAATCCCGATGCCTACAGGAACCAATGTTCTCGGCCTGGCGTGGCTCGGCCTGATCGGAGCGGGTTTAACCTACTTCCTTTGGTTCCGGGGGATCTCGCGACTCGAACCTACAGTTGTTTCCTTACTGGGCTTTCTCAGCCCGGGGACCGCCGTGTTGCTAGGATGGTTGTTCTTGGATCAGACGCTGAGTGCGCTTCAAATCATCGGCGTCCTGCTCGTGATCGGGAGTATCTGGCTGGGCCAACGTTCCAACCGCACTCCTAGGGCGCGTATAGCTTGCCGGAAGTCGCCTTGACCCGCATGGCATAGGCCTATCGTTTCCACGATCAGCGATCGGCTCGTTGCCCTGCGCCGCTCCAAAGCCCGCGACGCAGCGCCGGCAGGCAGAGCAAGTAGAGGGCAGCGCCTGCAATCCATGCCCACCCGTTCCACGTTGTTATAGAAGCCGCATAGATCGCCGTGAAGAGGAGGGGTCCGACGATCGAGGTCAGGCTGGTGAGCGCCGCCAGTGAGCCTTGCAGCTGCCCCTGACGTTCCTCATCCACCTGCCTGGACAACATTGCTTGCAGCGCCGGCATTCCGATGCCACCCGAAGCAAGCAGGACCATGATCGGGAACGCCATCCATCCCCGTGTCGCGAAGGCAAGCAGGATGTAGCCTGTGCCGTCGGCAATCATTCCGAGCATGAGTGCCCGCCTTTCGCCGAGCCGGGCGGCTACAGGGCCGGTGATCATTGCCTGGGCGAGTGAATGCAGAATGCCAAATGCGGCAAGCGAAATGCCGATCGTGGTCGCGTCCCAGTGAAAGCGATCCTCGCCGAAAATGACCCAAAGCGCGGCCGGCACCTGTCCGACAAGTTGCATGATGAAGAAGACCGCCATCAGGGCGGCGACGACGGTCATGCCCCGGGCCCACCGGAACGAAGCGAGCGGGTTGAGAGCCTCCCGGCGTAACGGCCGGCGTTCGCCTTTGTGCGACTCCGGCAAAAGGAAACAGCCCGTCAGGAAATTGAGGCCGTTCAAGGCTGCCGCGGCGAAGAACGGAGCGTGGGGGGAGAAACCGCCCATCAGCCCACCGAGCACAGGTCCCGCGACCATCCCGAACCCGAAACAGGCGCTCATGAAGCCGAAGTGCCGCGCGCGCTCATCGCCATCAGTGATATCGGCAATATAAGCGCCGGCTACCGCCCCAGTCGCCCCGGTGATGCCGGCCACGATCCGCCCGATATAGAGAACCCAAAGGAAAGGCGCCGTCGCCATGATGGCGTAGTCGACAGCAGCGCCGGCCAGCGAGACGAGCAAGACCGGCCGCCGCCCGAAACGATCCGACAGCGCGCCCAGCACAGGTGCGCAGGCAAATTGCATCAACGCATACAGCGCCAGCAGAATGCCATAGTGGGCGGTGACGTCGTTCGAGTGAACCAGATCGCGCAGGAGGCCCGGCAGCACCGGCATAATCAGGCCGATGCCGACAGCGTCGAGCGCGACAGTGCTCAGAATTACGATCAGGGGTCTGTTGGGTTTCACGTCTGGCCTCCGGACCAGCCTCCGCTGGTCCGATTGAACGCGCGGATTCTTTATCACTGATAAGTTGGTGGACATATTATGTTTATCAGTGATAAAGTGTCAAGCATGACAAAGTTGCAGCCGAATACAGTGATCCGTGCCGCCCTGGACCTGTTGAACGAGGTCGGCGTAGACGGTCTGACGACACGCAAACTGGCGGAACGGTTGGGGGTTCAGCAGCCGGCGCTTTACTGGCACTTCAGGAACAAGCGGGCGCTGCTCGACGCACTGGCCGAAGCCATGCTGGCGGAGAATCATACGCATTCGGTGCCGAGAGCCGACGACGACTGGCGCTCATTTCTGATCGGGAATGCCCGCAGCTTCAGGCAGGCGCTGCTCGCCTACCGCGATGGCGCGCGCATCCATGCCGGCACGCGACCGGGCGCACCGCAGATGGAAACGGCCGACGCGCAGCTTCGCTTCCTCTGCGAGGCGGGTTTTTCGGCCGGGGACGCCGTCAATGCGCTGATGACAATCAGCTACTTCACTGTTGGGGCCGTGCTTGAGGAGCAGGCCGGCGACAGCGATGCCGGCGAGCGCGGCGGCACCGTTGAACAGGCTCCGCTCTCGCCGCTGTTGCGGGCCGCGATAGACGCCTTCGACGAAGCCCGTCCGGACGCAGCGTTCGAGCAGGGACTCGCGGTGATTGTCGATGGATTGGCGAAAAGGAGGCTCGTTGTCAGGAACGTTGAAGGACCGAGAAAGGGTGACGATTGATCAGGACCGCTGCCGGAGCGCAACCCACTCACTACAGCAGAGCCATGTAGACAACATCCCCTCCCCCTTTCCACCGCGTCAGACGCCCGTAGCAGCCCGCTACGGGCTTTTTCATGCCCTGCCCTAGCGTCCAAGCCTCACGGCCGCGCTCGGCCTCTCTGGCGGCCTTCTGGCGCTCCTGCTGCGGCGTCCGCTCGTGGGCCGTGGCGCGGGTCCGCGCGCCGGCCTCGTGCGCCTGGCGCTCGCGGGCGAGGTCCAGGGCGCGGAAGTCGGACAGGCCGAACGGGGCCAGTTGCAGGTAGGTGCGCAGTTCCTGGGCATGCTCGCGACGGGTCACGTCGCGCTCGCCGTACTTTGCCCAGCTCGCCGGCTCGGCCTGGACTTGCTTCGCCACCCACAGGATGACCGGCTCGGGCAGCTCGCTGTCGGTTCCCAGCGCGTAACCGGGGTAGCGCAGCAGGCAGAGCTGCACGGCGAAGCCGAGGCGGTTGGCGTCGCCGCGTCGCTGGCGGATCAGCGACAGGTCGGAGTCGTTGAAGGTGTAGTAGCGGATCAGGTCATCCTGGCTTTCCGGCAGCGCAAGCAGGGTGTCCCGCTCCGTGGCCGAGAGGATCAAGCGACGCGGCATGTGTCAGTCGTCCGTGCGGAGGTACTGGTAGAGGGTTTCCCGGCTGATGTTGAACTCGCGGGCAAGCTGCGCCTTGGGCTCGCCGGCCGTCGCTCGCTGCCGCAGGGTAGCAGCCTGCTCATCGGACAGGGCTTTCTTGCGGCCCCGGTACGCGCCACGCTGCTTGGCCAAGGCGATGCCCTCACGCTGCCGCTCGCGGATCAGGGCGCGCTCGAACTCAGCGAAGGCCCCCATCACCGACAGCATCAGGTTGGCCATCGGCGAGTCCTCGCCAGTGAACACCAGGCCCTCCTTCAGGAACTCGATGCGCACGCCGCGCTGAGTCAGCTTCTGTACCAAGCGACGCAGGTCATCGGGCACTGTTGCAAAGTTAGCGATGAGGCAGCCTTTTGTCTTATTCAAAGGCCTTACATTTCAAAAACTCTGCTTACCAGGCGCATTTCGCCCAGGGGATCACCATAATAAAATGCTGAGGCCTGGCCTTTGCGTAGTGCACGCATCACCTCAATACCTTTGATGGTGGCGTAAGCCGTCTTCATGGATTTAAATCCCAGCGTGGCGTTGATTATCCGTTTCAGTTTGCCATGATCGCATTCAATCACGTTGTTCCGGTACTTAATCTGTCGGTGTTCAACGTCAGACGGGCACCGGCCTTCGCGTTTGAGCAGAGCAAGCGCGCGACCATAGGCGGGCGCTTTATCCGTGTTGATGAATCGTGGGATCTGCCACTTCTTCACGTTGTTGAGGATTTTACCCAGAAACCGGTATGCAGCTTTGCTGTTACGACGGGAGGAGAGATAAAAATCGACAGTGCGGCCCCGGCTGTCGACGGCCCGGTACAGATACGCCCAGCGGCCATTGACCTTCACGTAGGTTTCATCCATGTGCCACGGGCAAAGATCGGAAGGGTTACGCCAGTACCAGCGCAGCCGTTTTTCCATTTCAGGCGCATAACGCTGAACCCAGCGGTAAATCGTGGAGTGATCGACATTCACTCCGCGTTCAGCCAGCATCTCCTGCAGCTCACGGTAACTGATGCCGTATTTGCAGTACCAGCGTACGGCCCACAGAATGATGTCACGCTGAAAATGCCGGCCTTTGAATGGGTTCATGTGCAGCTCCATCAGCAAAAGGGGATGATAAGTTTATCACCACCGACTATTTGCAACAGTGCCCTTTTCGGGGAAATGTGCGCGGAACCCCTATTTGTTTATTTTTCTAAATACATTCAAATATGTATCCGCTCATGAGACAATAACCCTGGTAAATGCTTCAATAATATTGAAAAAGGAAGAGTATGAGTATTCAACATTTTCGTGTCGCCCTTATTCCCTTTTTTGCGGCATTTTGCCTTCCTGTTTTTGCTCACCCAGAAACGCTGGTGAAAGTAAAAGATGCTGAAGATCAGTTGGGTGCACGAGTGGGTTACATCGAACTGGATCTCAACAGCGGTAAGATCCTTGAGAGTTTTCGCCCCGAAGAACGTTTTCCAATGATGAGCACTTTTAAAGTTCTGCTATGTGGTGCGGTATTATCCCGTGTTGACGCCGGGCAAGAGCAACTCGGTCGCCGCATACACTATTCTCAGAATGACTTGGTTGAGTACTCACCAGTCACAGAAAAGCATCTTACGGATGGCATGACAGTAAGAGAATTATGCAGTGCTGCCATAACCATGAGTGATAACACTGCTGCCAACTTACTTCTGACAACGATCGGAGGACCGAAGGAGCTAACCGCTTTTTTGCACAACATGGGGGATCATGTAACTCGCCTTGATCGTTGGGAACCGGAGCTGAATGAAGCCATACCAAACGACGAGCGTGACACCACGATGCCTGCAGCAATGGCAACAACGTTGCGCAAACTATTAACTGGCGAACTACTTACTCTAGCTTCCCGGCAACAATTAATAGACTGGATGGAGGCGGATAAAGTTGCAGGACCACTTCTGCGCTCGGCCCTTCCGGCTGGCTGGTTTATTGCTGATAAATCTGGAGCCGGTGAGCGTGGGTCTCGCGGTATCATTGCAGCACTGGGGCCAGATGGTAAGCCCTCCCGTATCGTAGTTATCTACACGACGGGGAGTCAGGCAACTATGGATGAACGAAATAGACAGATCGCTGAGATAGGTGCCTCACTGATTAAGCATTGGTAACTGTCAGACCAAGTTTACTCATATATACTTTAGATTGATTTAAAACTTCATTTTTAATTTAAAAGGATCTAGGTGAAGATCCTTTTTGATAATCTCATGACCAAAATCCCTTAACGTGAGTTTTCGTTCCACTGAGCGTCAGACCCCTATGATTACCCTCTTAGTAACAGTTCGAAAGATCCAGACCTAAGTCAAGTACGCCAACACAACTTCAGAGCAAGTATAGCATATTCATTTAGAAAGCTAAAAAAATAAAACTAACCTAGGGCTTTGGATATTTTCAAGGCATCTGATAAAGACTTAACATCATGGGTGCGGAGATAATCTGCACCTTTTTTGTATGCATACATTTCTGCTGCAAGAGTTGGTGCTAAACGAGATTTCACATCGGTTCCAGTTATTTTACCTAAGAATGATTTCCGTGACACTGCAATCATTACTTGCAAATTAAAAGCTTCTTGAATTTCAGGGAAACGCTTCAAAACAAGAATAGATGTTTCTGGATTAGAGCCTAAAAAGAAGCCCATACCCGGATCAAGAATAATTCGTTCACGCTTTACACCAGCCTCAACTAAAGCAGCAATTCTTTCTTTAAAAAATTCCATCATGGAAGTAAAAACCTCTTCCGGATTCGTTTCAACTTTAGTAGCTGCACCAATTCGCTGAACGGAGTGCATCAACACAAGTTTGCAATCTGACTTTGCCAAGCCTGAATAAATCTCAGGATAAGGAAAACCTTGAATATCATTAATAAAATCAACCTTTTGTTCTATGCAAAAACTCTGAACCTCAGGTTTAAATGTATCAACAGAAATAGAAATGCCTTTTTCTTTTAAAGCCTTAATGACAGGTTTGAGTCTTTTGATTTCTTCCACAACGCCCACTTCAGTTGTATCAGGATTACTGGAAGCGGCTCCCAAATCAATCACATCTGCTCCATCTTCAACCAAATGCAGAGCATGCTCAATTGCCTTATCTGTATCTAAATAAAGTCCTCCATCGGAAAAACTATCGGTGGTTATATTTACGATTCCAAAAATCTTGCTCATATCATTTTGCTTTGATTACAAAAGTAGCATTTATCTTAATTGACTAATTATCACTTACGCAAATTGACACATTTTCCCTATCTTTGCAGCCTAATTTTTTTGTTTTAATTCATTATGAAAACTGATAGGAACTGTCATTTCGAGTTTTTCGCGGTTTTGGGTCAAAATTCGGTTTTTTCCCCGAACTACGACTGTTTTCGCACCCCGAACAACTAATCCAATCAGAATTTTCCGGCAACGCCGACTCCAAGAAGTGTAATTCCAGTCTATTTCTGCCGTCAACCCCTGATTCGCGTTAATGCGACAAAGCTCAAACACATAACTCCCCCACGAAGCCATATAAACTCCGATTTCGAGGTGTTATCCTGTTCCGCATAAACTTCGTTTTTGGGTATTATACCTACACCAAAGCAAGAAGATTATGGGTCCAAACTTCATTTGTATATTTTGCAAACAAATATCTGCCTGTCATATCTGTCGGAGTGTGGTGATACTCCTTTGCATTAAAAATGCGCTGATAAAAGGTAGTTCAGCAAAAGGCGAAACGCCAATAAATATATCTATAACCGGTTTCGCCCGTTGATTGGGTATCGCCGTGCTTCCGATATGTTCAATGGCTACGGCATGAGAACCGAAAAAATGGAGCAATTTTATTTTCTCTTCTTCAAAATTCTTTGTCCAATCCGGGTTATATTCCATAATTTCAATTTTCATGATAGTTTCGTCCTTGCCTCAAAAACCATGTTTGGTATTATACTCCATATCTCTCCGGTGCAGGAATAGCCTTTTCTGATGCACGGCTAACAGCTTCCCATTCTTCCCAGGTAGCCATCCGTGCTTTTAAGGTATCCATCGCCAAATCGTATACCATGCTGCCAAGGATAAGCCTCAAAGGCGGATTATTGCTGGCTACTAATTTCATAAGGGCTTCCGCTGCCAAGGAAGGATCACTATCGACCGAATCTTCGGAATACTGTTTCGCCAGCTCATCGCGCAGTGTACCGTATGAATCTAATGGATTGCTGTAACTCATCGAAGTGTATAAATCTGTCCAATATCCTCCTGGTTCCACCATAGTGAGTTTCACTCCGAAATGTTCCGCTTCTTTTGCTAAGGCTTCACTCATTCCTTCCAGCGCAAATTTACTTGCACTGTAAATACCAGACATCGGACCCGAGATAATAGCGCCAATGCTTGTAATCTGTATGATATGTCCAGAACGCTGCGACCTCAAATAGGGCATCACTGCCTGACAAACCCAAAGAGCTCCAAAAAAGTTTGTGTCCATTAGTTTCCGAGCATCGGATTCGTTTAGTTCTTCAATCATACCCATAGTCATGATACCCGCATTATTAACAACAATATCAAGCCTACCGAAATGTTTAACTGCTGTTTCAACCGTAGAAAAAACAGCCTCCCTATCTGTAACATCGAGGTTTAATGGCAGTAAGCTCTCTTGATATGTTTCTTCTAGCTTCGCCAAATTATCGATAGTCCTTGCAACTGCAACAACTTTATCCCCGGCTTTCAAGGCGGCGCATGTAAAAGCATAGCCAAGCCCCTTGCTTGCTCCGGTAATAAACCATACTCTTTTATTTTCGCTATTAGGTATCATAGATATTCTCCTTTAGGCTATTATAGAAAGATTATTATAAGCGAAATTAATACCGTTAAACGCCATGAGCCCGACAATTTTGAGCACTTTGTTTTGTACTCCCAGAAGCTCACCACTACAAATTATCATCAACCCGGTCCTTTTTTCAGTCCACTTGCGGTTTTCATTGTTACTTTGTCATAGCGTCGTGTCAGAATGCGGCAGAGAACAGCGTTTACTATCAACGCAACACCAGACCAGAAAAACCATGTATTAACACCTATAACCTCAACAACCGGACCTGCAACAAGTAAGCCTATCGGCATAGAAAGAGTCATGGCGGTCATCAAAAGGGAAAACACCTTGCCCATCATTTCAGGGGCAATGCTTTCTTGAACATAAGCCATAACAGGAACATGGCACTGTTGCAAAGTTAGCGATGAGGCAGCCTTTTGTCTTATTCAAAGGCCTTACATTTCAAAAACTCTGCTTACCAGGCGCATTTCGCCCAGGGGATCACCATAATAAAATGCTGAGGCCTGGCCTTTGCGTAGTGCACGCATCACCTCAATACCTTTGATGGTGGCGTAAGCCGTCTTCATGGATTTAAATCCCAGCGTGGCGCCGATTATCCGTTTCAGTTTGCCATGATCGCATTCAATCACGTTGTTCCGGTACTTAATCTGTCGGTGTTCAACGTCAGACGGGCACCGGCCTTCGCGTTTGAGCAGAGCAAGCGCGCGACCATAGGCGGGCGCTTTATCCGTGTTGATGAATCGCGGGATCTGCCACTTCTTCACGTTGTTGAGGATTTTACCCAGAAACCGGTATGCAGCTTTGCTGTTACGACGGGAGGAGAGATAAAAATCGACAGTGCGGCCCCGGCTGTCGACGGCCCGGTACAGATACGCCCAGCGGCCATTGACCTTCACGTAGGTTTCATCCATGTGCCACGGGCAAAGATCGGAAGGGTTACGCCAGTACCAGCGCAGCCGTTTTTCCATTTCAGGCGCATAACGCTGAACCCAGCGGTAAATCGTGGAGTGATCGACATTCACTCCGCGTTCAGCCAGCATCTCCTGCAGCTCACGGTAACTGATGCCGTATTTGCAGTACCAGCGTACGGCCCACAGAATGATGTCACGCTGAAAATGCCGGCCTTTGAATGGGTTCATGTGCAGCTCCATCAGCAAAAGGGGATGATAAGTTTATCACCACCGACTATTTGCAACAGTGCCCTCGGTCGTATGGAAGCTGGACCGCCTCGGTCGTGATCTTCGTCATCTCATTAATACAGTGCACGACCTGACCGCGAGGGGGACCGGTCTGAAAGTGCTGACCGGTCACGGGGCGACTATCGACACAACAACGGCCGCTGGCAAGCTTGTCTTCGGTATCTTTGCCGCACTGGCGGAGTTTGAGCGCGAACTGATTGCTGAAAGAACGACTGCAGGTCTGGCATCAGCAAGAGCCCGTGGGCGGAACGGCGGCCGACCTTATAAAATGACGCCAGTCAAACTGCGACTGGCAATGGCATCAATGGGACAATCAGAAACAAAGGTCAGTACGCTATGCCAGGAACTTGGGATAACCCGGCAAACTTTGTACAGGCATATTTCCCCTGTTGGTCAACTGCGGGCGGACGGGATCAAGCTGCTCAACCGTGGATAATTTGAACGGACGGAAAAATCTGGGGTTCCGGCGTAGTACCCCTATCACCTCCACATTTTTGCAACAGTGCCTTATAAATGGCAGCCTTATGTTTACTTGCCAAGATGGGCTACCATATGATGTTTTATACTGAGCAATATTAATATTATCTTTAATGGAAAAATTAAGCCCACTAAGTGACCCACTGCTATATGGCTCTATTGTGAAGACGCCTGAGGGTAAAAATTTATACATGGTTGTCCCTATGTCTATTATTGCAAGGTTGACAATATTATTCGTTTTATAAATTTGAGCGTTTAAAATCACACATCAAAGCAATTAGTCAGGATAAACAACAATACCCAGTGCTTCGAGAATCAGTTCTTGCTGCCAGGCTGCAATTTTGATACCTGATGTATCGACTTTGCGGGGATCTAAACCGTCGAGTTCGGCGTGGCATAAATTGGCACCCTGTAGGCTAAATTGCCCCCAGACATCTTCGGAAAAAACACCTCGACTTAAGTCTGACTCTTTCAGTGATGCACCCGCTAGGTTCGTTCCTATCCAGCGATTTTCAAACAACTCACATTTTTCTAAACAAACCCTCTCCATATTGGCATAGGAAAGATTACATCCAGAAATAAATGCTGAGCAAAAGTACATACGATTACTCACTTGATGGGCAAAGTTTGTTCGGGAAAAGTTGGCACCTTTTAAATCACACGCACGGAACTCTATACCGTAGCAATTGGCATTACTGAAGTTTGCCATCGCAAGTTGGCATTGTTGGAAACTTGCATCACGAAGATCTGCGACATCAAAGTGGCAGCCTTCGATATCACCCTGTTCAATGAACTTGCAGTTGACGAATGTCGTATCACGCAAGTTAGCACGTCGAAAGTCGCTGCGAATGAATGTGCAAGCGGTGAAGGTGAGATCACTTAAGTCTTTATGTGAAAAGTTGTGGTGCCGATATGTATGATTGTAGGTTTCCATGAGTACTCCTTGTTGAAAGGAGGGCTAGACTACCATTATACATATGCCAAGACATTAAAATAAAAGCCTGTTACATCAACACATTACAACCCCTCAATTTACCTGTTTTAAGTGGTCAAATTGGCGCGTAGAGCGCCTATCGCTCTTGCATTGGCACGCGGCCCTGTTGAAAAAAGTTATTCGCTTTAGATAGGGTTAGGAGAGCCGTGCTTCGCCGGTAAAAAATCGGACTATCCGACGCAGGGCGGACTCATCGGCGGAGAAGCAAACTTTGACTATATCTCCCTACACTTGGAAGAGGGCTAGACTGGCCCCATAGATCACCAGACACTTCGACTCTCTTAAAATAAGAGGTAGTCGAGAGCATAAAAAATATTGGGGCAGCGTGAGCTATGCTGCCATCGCTGGTCCCTTCCCGTCACTTTGAAAACCCGGATACCAGCAGACAAATTTATCCTGCAGTTCGTTATTCAAAACGGCGGTCCGGGTCTGTAACAAATAATGAGCCCCTTTTCTGCTCCACTGCATCTGCTGCTTTTTGGCCATTCGTCTGGCGATCACTTCATTGATCGTGGATTCCACAAACGCGGTTGATACCGGCTCTCCGTACCGACGCATTTCGCCGTAGTTTGGGATCATCATCTTATTAGGCACTGTTGCAAAGTTAGCGATGAGGCAGCCTTTTGTCTTATTCAAAGGCCTTACATTTCAAAAACTCTGCTTACCAGGCGCATTTCGCCCAGGGGATCACCATAATAAAATGCTGAGGCCTGGCCTTTGCGTAGTGCACGCATCACCTCAATACCTTTGATGGTGGCGTAAGCCGTCTTCATGGATTTAAATCCCAGCGTGGCGTTGATTATCCGTTTCAGTTTGCCATGATCGCATTCAATCACGTTGTTCCGGTACTTAATCTGTCGGTGTTCAACGTCAGACGGGCACCGGCCTTCGCGTTTGAGCAGAGCAAGCGCGCGACCATAGGCGGGCGCTTTATCCGTGTTGATGAATCGTGGGATCTGCCACTTCTTCACGTTGTTGAGGATTTTACCCAGAAACCGGTATGCAGCTTTGCTGTTACGACGGGAGGAGAGATAAAAATCGACAGTGCGGCCCCGGCTGTCGACGGCCCGGTACAGATACGCCCAGCGGCCATTGACCTTCACGTAGGTTTCATCCATGTGCCACGGGCAAAGATCGGAAGGGTTACGCCAGTACCAGCGCAGCCGTTTTTCCATTTCAGGCGCATAACGCTGAACCCAGCGGTAAATCGTGGAGTGATCGACATTCACTCCGCGTTCAGCCAGCATCTCCTGCAGCTCACGGTAACTGATGCCGTATTTGCAGTACCAGCGTACGGCCCACAGAATGATGTCACGCTGAAAATGCCGGCCTTTGAATGGGTTCATGTGCAGCTCCATCAGCAAAAGGGGATGATAAGTTTATCACCACCGACTATTTGCAACAGTGCCGTCTGTTGCCCCTTCGTGGAGTCGAACCAGCTTGAGTAGGTTTTCATGTGCTTTGCTGAGCAAAGCCCAGGCGCGAGCGTACTCTCCCCGATTTAAAAGATTGGCCCCAAAGAGCATCAGGCTGATGAGGTTCAACACAAGCCCTTCCACCAGCGGCGCGCCTTCACGTATCGGGGGACCGCCCACGAGAGCGCTTGCGTACCTTGACAACTCTCCTGATCGGTCCAACAAAACAGCCGCCTCAAGCGAGGGAAACCACCCATAGCCTTGCCAAGTGGAAATGACCGGTATGTCCGATTTTCGCATGAAATGGAATTCACCGCGAATGCCGTTTTCAAAAAGTGCGGTGTGGTGGCCGAAGTCGTCCGGAAAGTAAGCAGCAACCGGACTTACGGCATTAAGCCACGAGCGCTGATCGAAATTTTCAAAATGGTCATCCTGGATGAACACTGCGAATTCGATATCAGAGAACTCGTCACCCTCTCCGATAGCAAATGAGCCGAACATCAATGCCGCGATTATTCGTGCATCCTCATGACAACCTTCCTTGAAGAGTTCGATCATTTTCAGTTGAAGCATAGAAATATCCTTTTATTGAAGCCACAGATTATGAGGAAAGGTATACGCAGATTTTTGTTTTTTTTCGTCAGCACAACGCCGGAGTTAAGCCGCCGCGCGTAGCGCGGTCGGCTTGAACGAATTGTTAGACATCATTTACCAACTGACTTGATGATCTCGCCTTTCACAAAGCGAATAAATTCTTCCAAGTGATCTGCGCGTGAGGCCAAGTGATCTTCTTTTTGTCCCAGATAAGCTTGCTTAGCTTCAAGTAAGACGGGCTGATACTGGGCAGGTAGGCGTTTTATTGCCCAGTCGGCAGCGACATCCTTCGGCGCGATTTTGCCGGTTATTGCGCTGTACCAAATGCGGGACAACGTAAGCACTACATTTCGCTCATCGCCGGCCCAGTCGGGCTGCGAGTTCCATAGCTTCAAGGTTTCCCTCAGCGCCTCGAATAGATCCTGTTCAGGAACCGGGTCAAAGAATTCCTCCGCTGCCGGACCTACCAAGGCAACGCTATGTTCTCTTGCTTTTGTAAGCAGGATAGCTAGATCAATGTCGATCATGGCTGGCTCGAAGATACCCGCAAGAATGTCATTGCGCTGCCATTCTCCAAATTGCAGCTCGCGCTTAGCCGGATAACGCCACGGGATGATGTCGTCATGCACGACAAGGGTGACTTCTATAGCGCGGAGCGTCTCGCTCTCGCCAGGGAAAGCCGAAGCCTCCATAAGGTCATTGAGCAATGCTCGCCGCGTCGTTTCATCAAGCTTTACGGCCACAGTAACCAACAAATCAATATCGCTGTATGGCTTCAGGCCGCCATCCACTGCGGAGCCGTACAAATGCACGGCCAGCAACGTTGATTCCAGATGGCGCTCAATGACGCTTAGCACCTCTGATAGTTGGTTCGAAATTTCGATGGTCACCGCTACCCTCATGATGTCTAACTTTGTTTTAGGGCGACTGCCCTGCTGCGTAACATCGTTGCTGCTCCATAACATCAAACATCGACCCACGGCGTAACGCGCTTGCTGCTTGGATGCCCGAGGCATAGACTGTACAAAAAAACAGTCATAACAAGCCATGAAAACCGCCACTGCGCCGTTACCACCGCTGCGTTCGGTCAAGGTTCTGGACCAGTTGCGTGAGCGCATACGCTACTTGCATTACAGTTTACGAACCGAACAGGCTTATGTCCACTGGGTTCGTGCCTTCATCCGTTTCCACGGTGTGCGTCACCCGGCAACCTTGGGCAGCAGCGAAGTCGAGGCATTTCTGTCCTGGCTGGCGAACGAGCGCAAGGTTTCGGTCTCCACGCATCGTCAGGCATTGGCGGCCTTGCTGTTCTTCTACGGCAAGGTGCTGTGCACGGATCTGCCCTGGCTTCAGGAGATCGGAAGACCTCGGCCGTCGCGGCGCTTGCCGGTGGTGCTGACCCCGGATGAAGTGGTTCGCATCCTCGGTTTTCTGGAAGGCGAGCATCGTTTGTTCGCCCAGCTTCTGTATGGAACGGGCATGCGGATCAGTGAGGGTTTGCAACTGCGGGTCAAGGATCTGGATTTCGATCACGGCACGATCATCGTGCGGGAGGGCAAGGGCTCCAAGGATCGGGCCTTGATGTTACCCGAGAGCTTGGCACCCAGCCTGCGCGAGCAGCTGTCGCGTGCACGGGCATGGTGGCTGAAGGACCAGGCCGAGGGCCGCAGCGGCGTTGCGCTTCCCGACGCCCTTGAGCGGAAGTATCCGCGCGCCGGGCATTCCTGGCCGTGGTTCTGGGTTTTTGCGCAGCACACGCATTCGACCGATCCACGGAGCGGTGTCGTGCGTCGCCATCACATGTATGACCAGACCTTTCAGCGCGCCTTCAAACGTGCCGTAGAACAAGCAGGCATCACGAAGCCCGCCACACCGCACACCCTCCGCCACTCGTTCGCGACGGCCTTGCTCCGCAGCGGTTACGACATTCGAACCGTGCAGGATCTGCTCGGCCATTCCGACGTCTCTACGACGATGATTTACACGCATGTGCTGAAAGTTGGCGGTGCCGGAGTGCGCTCACCGCTTGATGCGCTGCCGCCCCTCACTAGTGAGAGGTAGGGCAGCGCAAGTCAATCCTGGCGGATTCACTACCCCTGCGCGAAGGCCATCGGTGCCGCATCGAACGGCCGGTTGCGGAAAGTCCTCCCTGCGTCCGCTGATGGCCGGCAGCAGCCCGTCGTTGCCTGATGGATCCAACCCCTCCGCTGCTATAGTGCAGTCGGCTTCTGACGTTCAGTGCAGCCGTCTTCTGAAAACGACAATGGAGGTGGTAGCCGAGGGTGTGGAAACACCCGACTGCCTTGCGTGGTTGCGGCAGGCGGGTTGCGACACGGTGCAGGGTTTCCTGTTCGCCAGGCCGATGCCGGCGGCGGCCTTCGTCGGCTTCGTCAACCAATGGAGGAACACCACCATGAACGCCAATGAACCGAGCACCAGTTGCTGCGTGTGCTGCAAGGAAATCCCGCTCGATGCCGCCTTCACGCCGGAAGGGGCCGAGTACGTGGAGCATTTCTGCGGGCTGGAGTGCTATCAGCGCTTCCAGGCGCGGGCCAGCACTGCGACCGAAACCAGCGTCAAACCGGACGCTTGTGATTCGCCGCCGTCAGGTTGAGGCATACCCTAACTTGATGTCAGGCAGGGCCGCGCCGCTTCGTCAGAATAGAGTCTGCTTTCCCATTTTTTGACACATGCCCGCGAAGGTTATAGATTTCAGCCTGACAGAAATGGGCTTTGAGGCACAACGGAACAGAAAGTGCACTTAAGCCGCCTTCAACCAAGGAGACATCGTGCAGGGGCACCGCATCGGCTACGTCCGGGTCAGCAGCTTTGACCAGAACCCGGAACGCCAGCTGGAACAAACCCAGGTGAGCAAGGTGTTCACCGACAAGGCATCGGGCAAGGACACCCAGCGCCCCCAGCTCGAAGCGCTGCTGAGCTTCGTCCGCGAAGGCGATACAGTGGTGGTGCACAGCATGGATCGGCTGGCCCGCAACCTCGATGACCGGCACTGTTGCAAATAGTCGGTGGTGATAAACTTATCATCCCCTTTTGCTGATGGAGCTGCACATGAACCCATTCAAAGGCCGGCATTTTCAGCGTGACATCATTCTGTGGGCCGTACGCTGGTACTGCAAATACGGCATCAGTTACCGTGAGCTGCAGGAGATGCTGGCTGAACGCGGAGTGAATGTCGATCACTCCACGATTTACCGCTGGGTTCAGCGTTATGCGCCTGAAATGGAAAAACGGCTGCGCTGGTACTGGCGTAACCCTTCCGATCTTTGCCCGTGGCACATGGATGAAACCTACGTGAAGGTCAATGGCCGCTGGGCGTATCTGTACCGGGCCGTCGACAGCCGGGGCCGCACTGTCGATTTTTATCTCTCCTCCCGTCGTAACAGCAAAGCTGCATACCGGTTTCTGGGTAAAATCCTCAACAACGTGAAGAAGTGGCAGATCCCACGATTCATCAACACGGATAAAGCGCCCGCCTATGGTCGCGCGCTTGCTCTGCTCAAACGCGAAGGCCGGTGCCCGTCTGACGTTGAACACCGACAGATTAAGTACCGGAACAACGTGATTGAATGCGATCATGGCAAACTGAAACGGATAATCAACGCCACGCTGGGATTTAAATCCATGAAGACGGCTTACGCCACCATCAAAGGTATTGAGGTGATGCGTGCACTACGCAAAGGCCAGGCCTCAGCATTTTATTATGGTGATCCCCTGGGCGAAATGCGCCTGGTAAGCAGAGTTTTTGAAATGTAAGGCCTTTGAATAAGACAAAAGGCTGCCTCATCGCTAACTTTGCAACAGTGCCGCACGGTTACGGTCTGCATATTCACCGGGCCAGTAACCCGCGCCTTTTCGGGGCGGGATAAGCGCGCTGATTTTCTTACGCCGCAGTTCATCGTGACAGAGTTGGGTGTCGTAAGCGCCGTCTGCCGATGCTGCCCTGATTTTTCTGTGAGTCTGCCGGATAAGACCCGGGAAGGCTTCTGAGTCCGTCACATTGTTCAGCGACAGGTTTGCACAGATGATTTCATGTGTGTTGCTGTCAACTGCCAGATGCAACTTTCGCCATATACGACGGCGTTCCTGGCCATGCTTTTTGACTTTCCATTCGCCTTCACCAAAGACCTTCAGCCCGGTGGAATCAATCACCAGATGCGCGATTTCACCCCGGGTGAACGTTTTGAAACTGACATTAACCGACTTTGCGCGCTTGCTGACACTGGTGTAATCCGGGCAGCGCAACGGAACATTCATCAGTGTAAAAATGGAATCAATAAAACCCTGTGCAGCCCGCAGGGTCAACCTGAACACGCGTTTAATGACCAGAACGGTGGTGATGGCGAGATCAGAATAGCGCTGAGGTCTTCCCCGTGATGAAGGCGTTGCCGACTCATACCAGGCCTGAATAGCTTCATCATCCAGCCAGAAAGTTATGGAGCCACGGTTGATGAGGGCTTTATTGTAGGTGGGCCAGTTGGTTATTTTGAACTTTTGCTTTGCCACGGAATGGTCTGCGTTGTCGGGAAGATGCGTGATCTGATCCTTCAACTCAGCAAAAGTTCGATTTATTCAACAAAGCCGTCTGTGTTGTAAAATGGCGCCGAAAGCCCGGCGTAGCCGGTTGCCGGGCTATAAATTCTGCCACCCTACCCCCTGCCCTGATTAGCCTTAACTCGCGAACAGCAATGAAGAAGTCAAAGTAATCCCTTTTAACCCCGGTGAGCGGGCTTTACGGCGTTTACGACGTAAAGGGCGTGATTTCCGGGGCCTAAGCGGCGGCAGCTTGCTGCTGACGCTTAGGGGGATGTTCATCAACTATTTCAGCGACACCAGGGAACTTAACACGGTAGCTGCAAAGCCCTAATCCCGCTCACCGCCACGCAGCTGCCGTACGTCCCCCACGGGGGTGCGCAGTGCTGCGCGCGGGAACGGCGGCCCGTCTGCGGGACGCGGCGCCGTACTGCGCGTTAGCGGCCGCACGCGGCCGGTTACGGGGGACACTCCGCCATACGACCAGCGACCCGCTGAGCTGCACAATCCACAGATAACACAAGCTACATACATGTCGATATGGGAATCGGCCCACCTTGCCGGGCGCCGGTGCCGTGTGGAAATCCGCCCACCTTGCCGCGCGCCGGTGCCGTGTGGGAATCCGCCCACCTTGCCGCGCGCCGGTGCCGTGTGGGAATCCGCCCACCTTGCCGGGCGCCGGTGCTGTGTGGAAATCCGCCCACCTTGCCGCGCGCCGGTGCCGTGTGGGAATCCGCCCACCTTGCCGCGCGCCGGTGCCGTGTGGGAATCCGCCCACCTTGCCGGGCGCCGGTGCTGTGTGGAAATCCGCCCACCTTACCGGGCGCCGGTGCTGTGTGGAAATCCGCCCATCTTGCCGGGCGCCGGTGCCGTGTGGGAATCCGCCCACCTTGCCGGGCGCCGGTGCTGTGTGGAAATCCGCCCACCTTACCGGGCGCCGGTGCTGTGTGGAAATCCGCCCATCTTGCCGGGCGCCGGTGCCGTGTGGGAATCCGCCCACCTTACCGGGCGCCGGTGCCGTGTGGGAATCCGCCCACCTTACCGGGCGCCGGTGCCGTGTGGGAATCCGCCCACCTTACCGGGCGCCGGTGCTGTGTGGAAATCCGCCCACCTTGCCGCGCGCCGGTGCCGTGTGGGAATCCGCCCACCTTGCCGCGCGCCGGTGCCGTGTGGGAATCCGCCCACCTTGCCGGGCGCCGGTGCTGTGTGGAAATCCGCCCACCTTGCCGCGCGCCGGTGCCGTGTGGGAATCCGCCCACCTTGCCGCGCGCCGGTGCCGTGTGGGAATCCGCCCACCTTGCCGGGCGCCGGTGCTGTGTGGAAATCCGCCCACCTTACCGGGCGCCGGTGCTGTGTGGAAATCCGCCCATCTTGCCGGGCGCCGGTGCCGTGTGGGAATCCGCCCACCTTGCCGGGCGCCGGTGCTGTGTGGAAATCCGCCCACCTTACCGGGCGCCGGTGCTGTGTGGAAATCCGCCCATCTTGCCGGGCGCCGGTGCCGTGTGGGAATCCGCCCACCTTACCGGGCGCCGGTGCTGTGTGGAAATCCGCCCATCTTCATGACAAAAATTTGTCAAATGACAGGCTCATGTGTGCTGATTTATGTCAGACGGGATTTTGCTTATCAATTATTGAGAACAGAAATTTTCCTGAATCATCAATACTATACTTAGCAAGTAAAGGTGTTTTCTCATTTATCTGCTTGAGTGCAGGATCAAGGAAAGATCGTTTCAACTCTGCCAAGTTCTTCTGCTGGGATTCCGGTAAGACGAAACGGTCATTTAACCAAGCATGAGTAGTAACCCATAAGCCTGAAGATTTGAATTGAGCAAGACTTTCATAAAGGCGGATCGTCCGGGGATTTCGAAGACTGCCACAATCGCGGAGCGAGTAGGTGGTGAACTGGTTGGTAATGACTCCAACTTACTGATAGTGTTTTATGTTCAGATAATGCCCGATGACTTTGTCATGCAGCTCCACCGATTTTGAGAACGACAGCGACTTCCGTCCCAGCCGTGCCAGGTGCTGCCTCAGATTCAGGTTATGCCGCTCAATTCGCTGCGTATATCGCTTGCTGATTACGTGCAGCTTTCCCTTCAGGCGGGATTCATACAGCGGCCAGCCATCCGTCATCCATATCACCACGTCAAAGGGTGACAGCAGGCTCATAAGACGCCCCAGCGTCGCCATAGTGCGTTCACCGAATACGTGCGCAACAACCGTCTTCCGGAGCCTGTCATACGCGTAAAACAGCCAGCGCTGGCGCGATTTAGCCCCGACATAGCCCCACTGTTCGTCCATTTCCGCGCAGACGATGACGTCACTGCCCGGCTGTATGCGCGAGGTTACCGACTGCGGCCTGAGTTTTTTAAGTGACGTAAAATCGTGTTGAGGCCAACGCCCATAATGCGGGCTGTTGCCCGGCATCCAACGCCATTCATGGCCATATCAATGATTTTCTGGTGCGTACCGGGTTGAGAAGCGGTGTAAGTGAACTGCAGTTGCCATGTTTTACGGCAGTGAGAGCAGAGATAGCGCTGATGTCCGGCGGTGCTTTTGCCGTTACGCACCACCCCGTCAGTAGCTGAACAGGAGGGACAGCTGATAGAAACAGAAGCCACTGGAGCACCTCAAAAACACCATCATACACTAAATCAGTAAGTTGGCAGCATCACCAATCATTTGATGATTAATCTTAGCGCAAATCTGCGATCTGATAGACTTCGCTGCTTTCCCTTCTTCCAACGGCAATAACGAGTAAAACGACTTTCTCATCAATGACTTGGTATACAAGTCTGTAGCCAGATGCACGAAGTTTGATTTTATAGCGATCAGCATGACCATGTAACCGGGCTGCGGGTACGCGTGGATTTTCCAGCCGTTCTGCCAGTTTCTTTTTGAATTGTTCACGGATGGTGTGGCCGAGTTTCTGCCATTCCTTCAGTGCTCTACGGTCAAAAGCCAGTTCATAGGTCATCCAGGTTAACCTTCACAATTTCCGGGTTTTTCATGCGCTCATCAGCAACAGCGTTTAACTCAGCATCTTCAGCGAGTTCCCGATAGTAGGCGTAAAGTTTTGGTGGAACGCAATAGAACGCCGGTTCGTTTCGGTTCAGGATCGCAACAGCGTCCCCTTCACCTTCAGCTACGGTTCCCATAGGATTTTTTTTCAGGTCAGTAATACTGGCCGCTGTAGTTGTCAGAATTTGATAGCTCATAAGCCCTCCGCTTGTCTCATTGGCATAATAGCATCTTTAAAAGCACTCTTAAAAGTGCTTATGTTGAGAAAAACATCAGAACAGGTGAGATATGGCTCTTTCCGACATCGCCTTAAAACGCTCTGTAACGCGTTCTGAGCGTTTTTTCCCGTTTCGTTGTAGTCAGCTACGGTTTAACGGTTTTTAACGCCGCTCAACGCTTTTTAGCGGCCTTGTTGCTGTGATCTGTTGCCATGATCCGGATAGGAGTTCAATCTTGATCAAAATTTCCTCAAGGCAACGACTGTTTTGTAAATACCCTCTAAAACGCGCTGTATCGCATTCTGAGCGATTTTTTCGATTTCGCATGGTTTCACCATGGTTGTATCGAACGAAGCGGCAGAAAGCGATTCAGGGCTTCTCAGTGAAAGATCCAAAAAGGATCAATCAACGGATCGTATGAGCTGAACTCTTCTGGTTTTGAGAAAGGAGACACCGCTCGCCGCAGCCGAACGACCGAGTGTAGCGAGTTAGTGAGCGAGGAAGCGGAATAGCACAGGGATTACATTAGGCACTTACGCACAGTGGTTAAAAAATGAGCATATTGTTTTTATGTGTGGTTGTCTTGGTTCAGAGTGATCTGTCCTCCGGGTTTACGCAAAGTTATCCACAGGCGCTGTGAATTTTTTGTTTTGAGCAGAGTTATCCACAGATTTTTTGTGTTTTTTTGCTTATTAAACTTCTTGTTTTTAAGATCTTAAATGTAGATCGGTAGATCTACTTTAAGATCTTTAACTTACTTTAACTTATTCTGCAAACATTGTGCCAGCTTTTTTATCAATAATTTCATTAAGATAGGTGTTGTTTTTTGTCGCCTCAAAATGAAAGGTGGATGGGTACGCACTGAAAGGTGGATGGGTACGCACTGTAATTTTCATGAAAGGTGGATGGCTGCGCACTGAAAGGTGGATGGGTACGCACTGAAAGGTGGATGGGTACGCATTTTTCTGTTTTTATTCAGATATTCGTATCTTTGTATCTTCATTTCTTTAGTTCTTTATAGTGCTCTAATTTAACGTATGACGTTAAAAGGTGGATACCTGCGCATTTCTATCATATTGAATATAAATGATAAAAATTCTTTCATGTGATCCGTGTTTTGGTGGAAATACATAAGGTGGATAAACCACTTTACATATTTCCGCCTTTGTGGTTATGATTTCACCATCAGAACTTAAAAACCACAGGTAATGTATGAACTTACTGAGCGTTACAAAGAAAACAAAAATTCGCCACAGAAATGAAATTAACAGCACATTCTCATCGTTGCCTTTGTCTGCCAGAAGAATTTTGTTTATGGCTATGGCGCAGATTGATTCACGTGAAGAGTTATCTGAGGGGGCAACCTTTCGTATTACGGCTCGGGAATATGCATTTATCGCTGATATTGATGTAACAGGTGCTTACCGGCAGTTGAAAGAGGGGGCAGAAGAACTTCAGGCCAGTGTTATTCGCATTCCTCGAAATCAACTTCTCACACCTCAGGGCAATCAAAGCTCTGGACATACGAAGAAGAGAGGTAAATTACCTTCTGATGCAGTCAGGCTTATGAACCTGACTGCGTTTTGTGATTATGTTGAAAGTGAAGGATATATTGATATTGCTTTTTCACATGTCATTGAGCCATATATCACGATGTTAAAGGATTCTTACACTACTCAGGTTTTGATATCGTCTGTAAGACTCGCTGATCAAAATTCAAATATGCTTTATCAGTTTATCAGGAAACAATACAGCAGTGGTAAAAAGACATTTTTCGACATTGAAGTAGATGTATTAAAGGATGAACTTGAATTATTCAGAATAGATAATGGCGAAAAAGTTTACCTTTATCAGAATTTTAAGGATTTTAATAAGGTTTTTCTGCAAAAAAATATTGAAAAAATAAATCAATATACAGAGATTAATCATCTCGAAGTTAAAATCGTTGAGAGAGTCGCAAGAAGAGCATCAAAGCTAAGGTTTTCTTATAAAATAGATAAAGAAAGTGAGGGCTTAGATATCAGAATACCATACGGTTTCAGAGGATAATTGCATAAACTTCGTTTTGAGATCGAAATGAGGTAGCTCATGGCTAAAATCTATCAATTCCCTCAGGGGGAAGAACGTGCTAAATTCAGGAAAGAAATTGCCAGGGAGCGTAAGAAACGTTTTGCAGTGAAAACAGGGAGCACTTTTGTTAAGTGGCTTGGCTGAGGATGGTTTTATCTTCGTCTTCTTGTCGCGAGTGTTTTACATTTTATCTTTGTTTTTGTGTTAGCCATTCTTGGTGCGTTTAAATGGGCTGTATTCTGGCTGGGTGGTATTTTGTGTGTCATCACTTGGTATCATCTCGATCACCAGTTATGGACGCCACAAAATCTGACTATACCGGTGATTACGGCAACCTGGATTTTGGGACTGCTGGCTGAGCCTCTGATGGAGCTGCTCAACAAAACTATGCCTTGGCACAAGTTACTTGTTCCCGAACCTGCGGACGAAAGCACCGAGAACAGTAGCGAGATAAGCCAGCAATGATGCTACTCAGCAGTTATGCCAGTCCCTGCCTTTTCACTGCGATGCAGGATAGGGCAAACGCCGCAAAATGACGTCTCTGACGCCATTCTGCAACGTTTGCCCGGTGACCTACAGTCGGTTCTTGTCGGAGAATTTTATGGAATATCAGGTGAGAGAGTTTATTAACGAAAAATATACTAAGGCTGTTAATATTTTAAAGGATAACCTTAAAGAAAACTACCATGTTTTTTATGGTGTGAGATTAATTGAGATTCTTTTTCCAGCCAGTGAGTATGGCACTGATGCTTTCTTTAAAGAGTTTGAATTAATTAACAGTGTAATACTTCCATTGGTAATCTTTGATTTAACACAACGCAAGCCAATGATGATTATCAGCTTCGATAAGATACTTGATGCCAGTTTGTTGGAAGGAACAAATATTGTGGTTCTTGAATGTATTACCCTCGCTGATCTTCTGACAAATGATAACATTGATTTTTTATATAAAAGCTAAGAATCTCCTTTCAGTTTAAATTTTCTGCTTGGGTCGCCAAGTGTTATTGAGTCTACTTCATGTGAGTAATGAAGTGTATGATAATGTGCTGGATTTTTCAGATAATCAGGGAGTGATATTATTTTTCCGCAGCTAATTGCAGAATGAAACCAGTTGCGGAATGTCTCGCTATTTGTTTTTAATGCATCTTTTGGAATAAATACTAATTTTATGTTGGAAACGTAATTAACAGGTTTAAGTATGGTATGTCTGTTTTGTCCAAAGTCTTTTAAAGCATCTGTAAACTCGTATTCAGATGTATAAATTCTAGTTTCTTTATTAAGGGTTTTGATCTGGAATATGAATGAATAGTAATTCTTATCAAGTATTTCAACAGTGCCTGGGTCTATACTCAGTTGTTTAATAACAGCTTCTCTTTTATACTCTAACCCGTCTCTGACTGATTGATATACAACCATTGCTGCATGATGTGAGCCACCACTGTTTGAAGCTACATATCGGTCAAACCAAGAATAATATTTAACATTAATAGGGGGGCGTGGGGGGAAACCTTCATGCTCAATGTGCCATATATTATCTTTCCAGTCTAAAATATTTTCAGCTTTCAGATTTTCGGCAGGATACATCCCCTCTCCCCAAGAATAAAGATCTTTGAACCAACTACCATTTATTACCTTGCTCCATCCACAACCGAAACTTTTCGAGTCAGTCAGAGATTGTATTTTGTTAAAATCGAAGTCCAGAGAGTGTTTCTTATCTGTAGTTATTAAGTTGCTCAGAATTTCAGCCAGATCCTTGTCAATATATCTCAGTGAGTATTCGCTAAATATATTTTCAAGCTGCAATATGGTGTCTGCATCTGCTGTAGGTTTAAATAACTTAATATCAGCAAGATTTTTAAACGTTGCTGTGGTCAGTTTATGGTGATCTGTCAACCTGTAGAGGTCACAGATCAATTCGGTTAAATATCTCATAGATTTTCATCCATGCTTCTATGGTTAGAATTTTGCAGACTCAAGCAACCAGTGATTCTTTATGTTTTCATCCTGGCTGTTGTACATCGCCAGCGCCGCTTTGAGAACGGTTGTTTTGCTCTGCCCTGTTCTGATAGCTTCAGCTTCCAGTATGTCCTCAAAATGGGCTGAAAGTCTGAAGTTCATCAACTTTGGTTTACCCACTACAGGCGCTCTGGTAGCGCCGGAGATAAAACGCGCGGTTTCTGCGTTTGTTGCTGGTTGCTGAGATTCATCGATGTTCGGACGGTTTAGTTTTAAAGCCATGACAATTTCCCCTTGTACGGTATGCATTAATAGTAAATATCATACTATCTTTATATTATCTTTACAATGTAAAGATTTATAGATGGTATTGATATTACTATAAAATTCCAATTTCCTGCGCCACTAGTTCAATCTGTGCTTTCGCTGTTGAAAGGCTTGATGCCCGGCTAACGTCATGTACCCCTGCCCCTTCATTACAGGCGCTTTCATACACATCCAGCTCGGATATCCGGGTTTTAAGAGGTTGAATCCAGATGTTGTCCGAACGCAGTAATTTATCCAGATCAATGGCCGCTTTTCTGTGGCGGGGTTTCGCTGAGTTGATTCTGGTGAACAGCACCCACGGTTCCAGGGCTGCGTTAGCTTTCTGAGCGGTGCGGATTTTCTCTGTAACACTGGTCAGAGTTTCGCTTTCGAAATCAGAGGACGGCTTAACCAGTGTTACCACGATATCTGATACTGTCAGGGCGCTACGGAACTCCTGGCTGTCGTGGCCGGGGCAATCGACAATGAGGACTTCACACAGCTTACTAAGTCGCTTAATTTCATTGCTGACGTTTCCGTAAGCTGCGTGAACCGGGATAGTGAGTAAGCCGTTATCTGTCCGCTTTTCGTTCCAGCTCAACAGATCGTGGTTTTTATCTGTCTTGAGGATAATTACCGACTTACCTTTATTGACCAGCATTGAGCCTGTGTTAGCCACGTAGGTGCTTTTGCCTACACCACCCTTATCTGATACGACAAGCAAGATTTTACCCATTTCAGAATTCCTCTCTTTATGACGTAAAGATTATGTAAAGACTGTCTTATCTTTACATTGTGTGTTGTTCGTAAAGATTATTTTGTCTTTACAGTGTCTTTATATTACACATGATTTACCATGTAAAGCACAAATAAAGATAAGCTTGTATTTATGTTATCTTTATTGTGTAAAGATTTGTGTGTATTTATAGTGGCTTTACGTGGTAAATCTGAGACCGTCTTTACATCATCTTTATGTTGTAAATTTCTGTGTGACATTGTCACTTTATGGTCGGAGGTCTGTTTTCTGGTTCTTTTTGAGTATGCCTTTTAAATACCACCCATAACGG